>NZ_CP047935.1:1310239-1310941 GCF_014279995.1 Synechococcus sp. BIOS-E4-1
ATGATGTCTTTATTGCCAAGCTCGACGCTAATGGCGAATTTGTCTGGGCCAAGCAAGCTGGTGGCACTAGCGGGGACTACGCAACTGCCATCAGTTCCCTGAGTGATGGCAGCTCTATAGTCACTGGCAATTTCCGGGGAACAGCGCCCTTTGGTAGCACCACCCTCACTAGTGCTCAAGATTATGACGTCTTTATTGCCAAGCTCGACGCTAATGGCAACTATGTCTGGGTCACTCAAGTGGAGGGTGGATCTGGCTCTGACTTCGCACAGGACATCAGCTCCCTGAGTGATGGTACCTCCATTGTTACTGGCAATTTCGGCGGAACAGCGACCTTCGGCAGCACCACCCTCACCAGTACTGGAGCCAATAATGTTTATCCCGATGATTGCTTTATTGCCAAGCTCGACGCTAATGGCGAATTTGTCTGGGCCAAGCAAGCTGGTGGCACTAGCGGGGACGGTGCAAATGGCATTAGCTCCCTGAGTGATGGCAGCTCCATTGTCACTGGCTATTTCAACAGAACAGCGACCTTTGGCAGCACCACTCTCACCAGTGCTGGTCTTGATGATGTCTTTATTGCCAAGCTCGACGCTAATGGCGAATTTGTCTGGGCCAAGCAAGCTGGTGGCACTAGCGGGGACTACGCAACTGCCATCAGTTCCCTGAGTGATGGCAGCTCTATAGTCACTGGCAATTTCC
>NZ_CP047935.1:1310991-1323443 GCF_014279995.1 Synechococcus sp. BIOS-E4-1
ATAATGGCAATGATCATTTTATCGTCTTTGATTCGCAAGACAGTCAATTCCTCGGAGGCAAAGGCAGCGACTTCTTTGAAGTCAAAGGGGGCACAGACAATTTTTTCCTTGGTTCAATTGGTGAAGATACTTTTAAAGTAAGTGCAGGCAAAAGTCATATTTCTGGTGGCGATGACAATGACACTTTCGAAGTCCTTGGTGCTATTGAGGGTACTTTTATCAACGGCAACCGCGGCAATGACCTAATCACTGGGGTGGCTGCTGGTGTCATCTACAGGGGAGGCAAGGATGATGATGTCCTGGCGGTCAGCCAGGGTGATGCTTGGGGAGATCAAGGCTTTGATACCTTCCTAGGCGTTTCAGGCGATGGATATGCGTTGATTCAGGACTACACCGTTGGAGAAGACAAAATTGATCTTTCAATGGTTCAAGGTGGGAACTGGACAAATAGCGAAAATGGCTTGATGTACACAGATTCCTCTGGTGATCAAATCATGCTACTTGTTGGAATCAAGAATACGGAGCAGGTGACACTGATGTAAAGTTCAAACTACGATTAATTATTGAGAATCAAAATTGATTGCATCAGTGTTGCAGATTATGGCTCTTGGAATTTAAGCATTTGCAGAGTTGCTTGATCATTTCGCTCGTTCTCGAAGTGCTTTTTGCATTTCTTCTCGAACGTTTGCCTTGATGCCATCGACGGTTATCTCTGTCGAAAGTCGGTCTGTCATGCGATCACTCTCAGTTGCACATAACTCTGACCAGTTGCACAAAAATCCAGGGATAACTCAGGGATCAACCCCTCAAATCCACTGCAATGAGGCACTCAAGATTGGCAGCAGCGGCCACCAGGGCCAGCTCTGGTCCTCAGATTGGATGCTGCTTGAAGCCACTCAGTTGAAGTTCAGTACTCACGATTCTGACTAGAGGTGGTCCGTGCAGCGCCTGATGCTGTTGCTGCAATTGCGAAAGCATAGGGATTCATGACTTCTGCTGATGTCTTAAAGAATGCTCAACCACTGCTTTCTGCAGAGGATCTAGAAGGTGTGCCTGGTGGATTGCGGTGTGGCTGGACTACTGGTTTTGAGCCTATTTTAATATTGCTCTTCACCTGATACCTCTTAATTCTTATGGGCCTGGGGAGCCTCCCTTAAAACAACAAGCCTGTCATAATTACAACTCTTACATACTCAAATCTATGCATTGACAGGGGCTGCTCATCTCTTCAGATACACCCAAAAACTCGCGGGCCAGATTTCAATAGCTGGCATAATTGAGCAGTGATGATTAGCCAAATACGTTTGCGCAAACCGTTACTATAGTTAGTTGACAGCCCTGCCACTCATGTCCGAAGAAAAACTCAAAGCCTTGCTTGTCAAGATTCAAGCAGATGCAAACATTCAAGCCAGATTGTAAGAAGCCATGTCACCTGATGACCTTGTTACTATCGCCAAGGAATATGGACATAACTTCAGTTCGGAGCATATCGAGTAACTCAACCATTAAGACTTGGAAGCCATTCAAGGTGGTTTAAATCTTTGCGCCAGTATATTCTGAGGTTGACAAATTTCTTGAATCCCAAAACTCCAAAAACTGACGACGATGGCGAGATGTTGGAGATTAATGGTGTGGTGATAAAGGTGTTACCGCATTGGGTGGATGTACGGAATAAACGGATACTGAAAACTGTGCGTTTTTGTTGGGTCTATAGAAGGTGCGATTCGGCGGATGGTGTGACGTGATGAATCAATGGAAGTATTGAAGGGGGAAGCGAGGTTATGGCCTAATGCTGGGGTGTTAAAGGGCGTGAGTGATGAAACGGAAGACAAGGTGAGCAAGGCTGCTGCAGCGGTGTATTGAACTATTGGTGTTGATGAGATCCATGTGAGCCAACACAAACAGAGGAGGCGGGCGGCTGGAAGACCGACCGTTGCTATGGTTATTAAACAGTACTGATACCCATGTCAGAAGCACAACTCAAAGCTTTCCTTCAAAAAGTCAATGGCGATGCCAACATTCAGGAGAAACTAAAAGCGGCTAAATCGCCGGAGGAAGTTGTGAAAATCGCGGAAGAAACCGGTTATGAATTTACAGTTGATCAACTTTCAGCAAATGTATTATTGAGCGAGGACGAGTTGAAGGATGTGGCTGGTGGGTACACCTGCGGGAAAAATGGTCTACCCCCAATGACTGGCGTGGCAACAATGCCGTCAGGCTTCGTTGACGATTAATTGAGAACCTAAAGTGTCTCACTAATAGTACCTCAAGCACTTCAGTTTATCCCGCAAGTAATGAATTCAGCCTAAAAGCATCCATCAATCTCAAAAGCGCACAGACATGCTTCCAATACCAGTCACAAAGAAATGGTTAGCCCACAGCATATCGAGTAATCACTGAACATCTCCGACAGATTTCCTTGCACTATACTAATTGATAAAAACAACACCAGAACAACCAGCAAAGAGCAAAGGCGACACCAATTTTCAAGAGAAACTCAAAGTTGATGCTATTAATGAAGAAGTGGCTGCAATCTCTAACGAGGTTAAGTTGAGTAGCTGTATAAAAAAACCAGACACGTAGAATTAATCGGATCTATCAGTATTAGAAGAAAAACTGGAAGAAGCGGCTACATATACACTCGTATAATTGATTTTTTATTGACTCCCTCCATAACAACCACCAGAACGTTTTTGCAATGCCAATCCATAAAATTGGGCATTGGCACTAAAAAAGTCGTAATTGAATAAATTCTGCCGAAGCGGTCCTCGCACGGTCTCCGCAGCCTCAGGCAATTTTTATGTCTTCAATTGGCCACACAAGCCTGCAAATCAGCATTGAGCGCTTAGTACAATTGAACTATAACGCTTCAGCTGAACGTTGCTAAGGTCGGCAAAGAGTCGTCGTATCAATGTCAGAAGAACAACTCAAAGCTTTTCTAGAACAGGTGAAAGACAATGTTGATCTCAGAAAAAAAATTGAAGCAGCTAATAGTATTGACGCAATTGTCACAATTGCCAAGCAAACAGGATTCTTAATCACCGCAGAAGAAGTTAAGAGTGTACCAACTTTTTACAACGCGTTATCTCAACAGGAAATGGAAGGTACTACTGGCGGCGGCTCTTGTGGAGGTCTATTCTGCAATTCTCAAAATTACTCGAAGGAAGGCACCTCCTGCGGTGGTGCAGGGGGGATAGAGTCGTGCTTCAAAACTTCAGCTTGCTATTAACTCTCGAAAAGGGTTACTGATCGCGCAACAATCACAATTCCTTTAATTTGGAAAAGCCACGAACATCATTGATGATTGAAAGAAAAAACTCTGCACCCAATTATTAGCTTCTATCATTAGCTTCCACCAATTTACCTAGTTTACGCTAAGGAATGACACATAAAAAGAACGATCTAAAATAACTCAAGGCCTTGACAGACGTACCAAAACAACATTAATAGACGTCACTATCACCATCGACAAACACCTAAAATCTTGGATGTTTGGACGCAACAACAAAGCTCCATACCTTTTGCATAATTGTTCATTGCCGAAGCAATCCGCTGGATAAGCTTCTGTCGATACTTACAAGCAATCTACGCCCTATAAACAAACACGTCACAAACCTCTTGTATTCGAAAATTTCTGACCTACAACAGAAGCGATTACCTTGCCAAAAAAGGTAATAACATTTTCACTTTTTCACGACAATCTCACAATAAAAGCAGAAGAGTGTGCCAAAACATCAATTGAAAAGATTTGCCTGCAATGGAGAGACATTTGTTCATCAAAGCTTGATATAAATTAAGATGAATAATCTTTAGTCCAAGACGAGTCATATCCATCAATATCGGTTTTGGCACTGCAGTAATGGCAACAGTTCTTCCTTACTTTGAAAGATCTCTCTCTAAAAAAATGAGATTACTCGAGATATTCATCCTCAATCACGTGCTCGGACCGTAACAAATGAGCTCACTGCGGCTTGGACATTGACCGGACATGCTTCGAAAGCATCAAAACGCTCAGCAATCAAGAGAACAGGCAAAAACAGAAAAAAACACTAAGAGAAGCGATGGGAAGGGGATTTATGATCACAATAATAAATATTTGAAAGATTTCAGCCAATGTCTGAAGAACAACTTAAGGCGTTTTGGAATGCAGTACAGGCTGATGCTGGTCTCCAAAAACAATTGAGGAGCGCAGGCACTCCTGATGATCTCATCGAGCTTGCAAAAAATGCAGGGTACAAGGTCTCAGAGGCCGACTTGAAGCAAGCTCAAATCGATTTATCGGAGGAAGAGCTGGAACAGGGTGTTGCAGGGGGCCAGGCGGTCAACACTGGTGTCGGCTATTGCTGCAACTGTGGATGCACAATGCCACCACAATGCGGTCGTGTAGGCATAGGTGGCTTTGAGGGAGAGAAATAAAATATTGTTTCAATGTCCATTCAAGGCAGCATTAGAATCAAACTACACATAACGGGCTAATCCATTTCAATTGTAAGCAGCATAGTAAAGAACTTTTTAATAAGTAAATAAATACTTCCTTTGGGTCAATACTGGATATAAACAATTACTGCTCGTTTCCATTAGATAATTTGATTTCCACGCTTATAGCTATTACGTCACACAGTTCGCGATCAAACAAAATGCGGTTGCTGCCAGCAAAATGTTCTATAGCTGGCGTTGCCACAACAACCCCGAGACTGCCATAATCGAATCAGATACAATTTAATTAGATGTCAAACGAACAACTCAGGTCTTTTCTTTCCAAAGCCAAAACAGACGCATCGCTCCATAGCAAACTTCAGGGAGCGAAAAGCACTGAAGAGGTGATCGGCATCGCGAAAGAGTGTGGTCATGATTTTTCAGCTGACAGCATCGATCGAACTGAACTCAGTGATCAAGACCTAGAGGGAGTGTCTGGAGGAACAATTTCGGTGCTTGTCAAGGGTCGCGAAGAATGCGGGGGTTTCAATCCAAATAAATTGAAATAATAAGCGAATTATCAAACAACGTTGAACTTGACGTTATACAGTCACAGTGATTAACAATTTGCTCAAGAAGTGAATCACCACTTTTTGAGCCAATAAAATGGATTTATAACCAAAAGCTTTTTCCAGACCTTTTCATAGATTCAGCTTTCATTGCCAACATCATGCAGATTCAATTTGTAGCGAAATGGCAATCATTCATCATTATCTGGCGCCACAGTAAAGTTGCAATTTTACCCGCTTTTCAATTCAAAGAATCACTACCGCCCTGAGAGCATGAATTCTGCAACGGCAGGAACGCTGTAGGGATTCATCTTCGTCGCCCGCGCAAACAGCTCCGAATCGCCCGCCCCCAGCCCACAGGGAGCAAGATCCAGCGCTGTCGCTACCAGATAGAGCTGCTGCATGATTACGCCAGCATGCTTAAGGATCAGCGCATAAGGAATACCTTCATATTTCCAACTCACCCGGCCATAGCGGGCCGCCAGATGCACAAGCATGTCTGGCTTCTCTGAACTGCCTGAGGATCGGCAGGCCAGTTGCAGCAGCTGTTCACAGACAGTGTTCAGCCGATCAAGCCGCAGCAGCTGGTGAGCAAGGCTGTCGTATCGATAGAGACCTGGTTCCACCCCCTTGCAGCGGCGGATGGTGAGAAAGGCATCAATCTCCTGCAAAGCACCACCACAGGCCACAGGCCTAGAACCAGTCTCATAGGCCTTGGGCGTTTGCGCATAGGCCTGTGTCGACCTGCGAATGCGCAACGATGCCCAGAGCAGTCGGCCCAGCTGCTCAATGGTGATGGGCTCTTGACCCGGTTGACGAATTGAATCCCTGCGCTCCAGCACGTTGAAGAAACCAGGATCCGGCTCGTCGACATCCGGCCTCGGCAGGTCGATGCGATCGGCCAGGGGCATATCAGCCTGCAGTGGCGGCGCTGGCTCGACAGTCTCACCTGGAAACGTCGCCCCGATCAACTCCTGATGCCAGCCCTGCCTCGATCGGTGATGAAAGGCAAGATCTTCTCTTGACCAGCGCTGGCTGTCCGCATCGCGGTCACAGCTGAGCTGACCATCGTCATCAACAACACCCACCACTCCGGCGGTGAACAACAGCTCCAGCAGATCGTCACTGTGCTGCAGCAGATCATTCGGCAGGCAGGCTGTCCAGTCTTGGGACGGCAAAGGTGCTGCGAGATCCCAGATCAGCGAAGTCAGTCGACGATCCTGCAACAGCAAACGGCTACCACGCAGTGGCACCTCAAGCTGCAGACCGTGACGAGTTGGCGTGATCTGAAGATGCTTTGACCACATCATCCTGAAGAGATCAGCGGGAGGATGCTGACGCTTCAGTTGGGCGCAAGAGGGCTCAAGGATCAGGACAGGCATCTGGTTGGCAAAGACTGAAAGGCTGATCCAACCCCGTTGCTCCAGCTGGAGAATCTGGATGAACTGATCCAGGGAACTCTCCTGCATCAGCTCTCCCAGCACTCCACCACCCGCACCAAGCCACTCCAGCAAATCCTGCAGGGATTCCGATTCATGGCTGCAGCGCAAACATCGAAACCCTCTGTCGAGCAGGAGAAGATCAGCTCCATCACGCTGTCGCTCGACGCCCTGCTTCAGTTTTAGGAGCAGGGTCATCTCAAATAAACATGGGCATGGGGTTGAGTTCCTCTTCGCGCAGAGGACGATCCAGCAAGCCAAGCTGCACGGGCACGTCATAGAGGCGTCCAGGAGCAAAACGAGCCCAGAAATGCCGTAAACCAGGGACCACCACCTTCACCACCGGCAGGCCTACCAATGGCCTGGTCTGATTCAGCACCAGCACCTCCAGTCCCTTGGCCTCGAGACAACGGCAACAGTGCTGGATGTCCAGTAAGAGATCACCGCTGTGATGATCGCGGAGCTGATCAGGGCGCCGCAGCGGCTGATCCGGATCGGGCTGAAGGTAACGCTGGTTCGCCAGCGTCGCCGTTTTCAGCCACTGAAGCGTCTCGCCATCACCGAGAGCGTCATCAGCGCTGTCGAGATCCGCATCGGCGATGCCGAGCATCTGGTTCATCTCGGCCAGCGAACGTTGCACAGCCATGCGTGGATCAACATGGCAGCCAAAACCAAATAAAATACGCTCGGTTTCACCTTCCACGAGACGCGACAGAGCCACCACGCAGCTAATCCCAAGGTCAGCAGTGATATCCAGTGCCCAGACCTCGCGGCCGTTGGAGCGATACTCCTCGATCAGATCCATGATCCAGCGATCGCCGGATTCGATCAGGTCAATTCCTGGCCGCTGCAGGCGGTTGTACCACCAGATGGCAATGGAATCTCGCTCCACCACCTCCAGCAGACCCTGAAGAACCGCTTCCTCCAGCGTGTTACCCGCGGCGTTGCCGTTGGAGCATCCCATGGCGATCCATGGCTCATCTGAATCATGGCGACCCATCACCAGCAGTTGACTGGGGAGATAACAACGACGCTCCTGACTGAGCGACCAGATCGGCGTCCAGTCGACATCCAGGTCAGGATCAAGCGGTTCAGTCACCCTGTTGAAGCGGCTGCCGAGGGCGTTCAGACGCTCCCTCTGAGCGAACTGCCGTTCACTGAGTCTCATCACCGTATTGGGGTGAATCACAGCGTCGCCATAGCGTTCACGCATGGCGTGGTAGCTGCCTCGCTCACGCACAATGCCTGGATGGTTTTCACCGCTGTAACGCTCGAGCGCTTCACCAAGAGCACTGGCGCGGGCCTGAAGTTCCGTCGCCCCTTTGCCAGCGGCGCAACTGCGCAGGTTGCGGCGAAGATCGTCCAGTGTCTCAATCTGCTGAGCGCTGTTCCGCCCAGCCACCACCACGTGGGCAGAGATCAGCGGACTGTCAACGGGGCGCAGTTCCGACACGATGCCTGTGATCGGACTGATCAACGAATCGAAACGCGCCAACGTCTCCGCTGGTGAGACATGGCGATGGCCACCGTCCTCTTGGAAGCGCACTTCACAGGACTGGAGATGCACCGGCTGAAAGTGTGGATTCGACGGCTCGCCACAGACATCACAGCAAGGGTCAACCACCAGTGCATGCGATCGGCTGTTGTAAGTGGCGAGATCGAAACTGATCACCTGACCAGCAGTTGCCGGAGACGCAGCCGCCAGAATTCGGCCCACTTCAAGAGCAGCCAGTCTTGCCATCAGAGCAACCGCACCCGGTGCTATCGACGGCGGTGGCGTCAGACGATCCGAATCTTTTCTGAGACTGCTGGCGAACCGTTCAACACTGGACTGACGCCTCAGCAACCGGCTGAGGCAGGCCTGACAACCGGGGTGTTCGGGATCGAAGGATGGACCCAGCCAGAGCTCGCGTCCACGGGGACGCATCAACAACCACCTTCGACCTGTCTTGTGAAACTGCGTATTGAGGTGATCCAGGTCGGAATTGAGGTAGTGATCGCTCACCACAACCACCAGATCAGCATCGGAGTGATCGGGGATGACCTGTAGACCTGTGTCAGCAAGAGCCTGCTTCAGCACCTGAGTCACAGCTTCATCCCAACCGCTGCCAAGCAGGTGAAGGGCAACCTTCGATGCGCGGATGAGCCTCACCGCCTGCTCGGGATCCACGCCAAGCTCCGACCAGAACGCTGCCTCAGCCGAAGTGAGCGTCGAGATCCCCTCACAGAGGTAGCCCTTCGCCTGAAGGGAAATCAAGGTGAAGTAGACCTCCGCGGCAGAAAAGTCTGGCTGAAGTTCGGCCGTGATCTGCTCTGGCTGTCGGGTGCCATCGAGCAACGGAATCAGCCGCTCATACAACGGGCCATAGAACGCGCGGGCACCACCCTCTTTGAGCAACAACACACCCCTGCCAGGCAGTGTGAGGGCCTCAAACCCAGGCTTCAGCTGAGGTGGTGGTGTCTCGGACAAATTCAAACAACTATCCCAATAGGAAAGTTAGGGAGAACAGAAGCTGCCAGCCTCAAACCACGACAAGCCTCAATAATGATCTGCCTCTGCAGTGATGAACAACACTCTGGGGTTCTACCGAGTCTGAGCTCTTCCAATCAAACAACCTCTTCAAAAAAAGCCCCTGGTCAAACCAGGGGCTTTTTTCGTGATGCTCGCAGAGATAAAGACAATCACTGACGGCAACGACTTGCTCACAATCACGACCACTTGCACAACAAATCAGAGACAGCTCAGGGATCACCCCCCTAAAACCATTACAAGCACTTGCTCCTTAGTGGCAGCAGCGGCCACCAAGGCCAGCGCTGATCAGCAGGATTCACACCAGCCCCAGCCATCATGCTCCCCATCAATGCAGTGATTCTGCATAGGAATAGATCAGGCCAGGGGGAAAGCACCAACCGCGGCACAGAACAGCACCACTCTCTGCGCAAGTGGTGCGTTTGTCTGTATGCATTTACAGCGTGATAATTGTCTTGCTATTTAACTGATTCGAAGTCGCCTGGCATCCAGGTTTTTTCGAACCATGGTTCAAGCGGTCCATAGAGACGAAGGATCGCGTTGTATCCCTTGCCGGGCATGGTCTGCACCCAATTGCCTTCTTGTCCTTCCGGTGCCTTGGGGCCGAAGTAAACGGTCGCAGACCCACCATCATTCAGTTTCACGCCTTTTGAGTTGCTATCCAAACCACCGGCAAACTGATCGGTCTCGAGGATCGAACGAGTCTGATTGTCGTAGACCATGAAGGACCAGAAGTCTTTGGCCGGAATCGGCGCTGGCAACGTCACCTTGTAGGTCATCGCTCCATTCAGAGGCACGCCATTGCCATCAGTGGTTGTCATCGCATAGACCGAACCCTTTCCAACCATTGGCTTGACCATCATCGGGGTGCTGCCCGTGGCGTAGTAGTAAAAGATCAGGCGATCATCTAATACTCGCTCGCCATTGTTGAGAAACTCATGGCTCCCTCCTCCAGCCAGAGGTGAATACCACTGACGCTTCCCCGGGTAGAAGCAAACCTCTTGATTGCGAGGGCTGAATACGACGGTCCGGGCATAGGCATTGGCGATGGTGGACAGGGCTTATAGAAACTGAATATTTACTACTCCCGCCACGAGCGGGGTTTTTTATTGCCTTCTGTCATGGGTCATTCCAACTGTCCAGCTAACGCCTCATCAGCAACACCGTTCTGTGCTTAATGCCTTTGAGCAAAGCCCTTGCTTGATTTGATTGAGTGAGCAGTTGAAGGGATGCCTATCGAGGAGACACAGCAGATTTCTTCCTTCCCATCCAACTGACTATTGGATGATGACGCAACATTCAAGGGTGCCACTCTGTCCGGAGAGTGGCTTTTTATTGCCTGACTGCACCTGTGAGCAACATCACTGCACTGCTTGATGGTGGTCATCACCTCAGCCATTGATTCGAGAGATGGTGTGTTCATCGGGGGAAACACCTCCACCACACCTTCAAATCAATGAGAAACATCGAACCCAATCTCATTAACTTACAGCTATTTCTGATGGTGATACTTACATTGAATATGAATTAATTATTGCTGTAGATTCATGTCCAGCAAATAATCAAACGTCAAAAGTATGAGGATGTAAGTGGAATCGTCTTGACTGTAATTATTACAATGTTAGTTGTCAGATTTTATTCTAATTCATGGAAGCTGTTTAGAATTTCTATGAGCAAATAGTCATCGTTAAAGGCATAGAATCTGCTTCACTGAATTATTGCTATTAGTGGCGTAAACTGGAAAAATGAGTATCATTCAAAGCATATAAAACTGCCTCCGATGACTTTTCCATTACAAGCAGGTGGTACTAGTAATGCCAATGGAGCTGCCATCAGCTTTCTGAGTGATGGTAGCTCCATTGTTACTGGCGATTTCGGCGGAACAGCGACCTTCGGCAACACCACTCTCACCAGTGCTGGTGGTGATGATGTCTTTATTGCCAAGCTCGACGCTAATGGCAACTATGTCTGGGTCAAGCAAGCTGGTGGCACTAGCGGGGACGGTGCAAATGGCATTAGCTCCCTGAGTGATGGCAGCTCCATTGTCACTGGCTATTTCAACGGAACAGCGACCTTTGGCAGCACCACTCTCACCAGTGCTGGTCTTAATGATGTCTTTATTGCCAAGCTCGACGCTAATGGCGAATTTGTCTGGGCCAAGCAAGCTGGTGGCACTAGCGGGGACTACGCAACTGCCATCAGTTCCCTGAGTGATGGCAGCTCTATAGTCACTGGCAATTTCCTGGGAACAGCGTCCTTTGGTAGCACCACTCTCACCAGTGCTGGAATGGATCAGTGGGAATACCATGGTGATGGCTTTATTGCCAAGCTCGACGCTAATGGCAACTACGTCTGGGCCAAGCAAGTTGTTGGTACTAGCGGTGACAACGCAGTTGGTGTCAGCTCCCTGAGTAATGGTAGCTCCATTGTCACTGGCTATTTCCAGGGAACAGCGACCTTTGGCAGCACCACCCTTAGCAGTGCTGGGAATGATGATGATGATGTCTTTATTGCCGCGCTTGATTCCAATGGCAATTGGATCTCTGCGATCGACACCACAAGACCAACGATTGTCATCAGCTCTGATGTCTCATCATTAAAAGCAGGCGAAACTGCGACCCCTACATTCATGCTTTCTGAATCATCAAGCGACTTTGTTGCTTCTGATGTGACGGTCACTGGTGGCACGCTCTCAAGCTTCTCTGGTTCAGGCACGACTTACACAGCAACTTTTACGCCAACAGCAGATAGCACTACAAACGGTGTGATCTCTGTTGCATCAAGCAAATTCTCTGACGCTGCAGGCAATACCAATAACGACGGATCTGATTCAAATAACACTGTCACTCTCACTGTTGATACCGTCAGGCCCACCATTGCCATCAGCTCTGACGCCACATCACTGAAGGCAGGCGAAACAGCAACCATCAGATACCTACTCTCAGAATCCTCCTCCAATTTCGTTCAATCCGACGTCACTGTTTCTGGTGGTGCACTCTCTAACTGGAACGCGGCATCCTCAACCTCCTACTCCTCCACATTTACTGCCTCGAGCAACAGTGCTGCTGACGGTGTGATCTCTGTTGCTAATTCTAAGTTCTCAGATGCTGCAGGTAATTTCAATAACGACGGTTCTGATGCCAATAACACCGTCACCATAGCCAATCTGAATGATGCCCCAACGGGATCGGTGACGATCAGCGGAACAGCAAAGCAAGGAGAAACGTTAACGGCAGCGAATTCGTTGGCTGATGTTGATGGCCTCGGCACGATTGCCTATGGCTGGAAGCGAGCTGGAACTGCAATTAGTGGTGCAACTTCTGCTAATTACACGCTTGTTCAAGCAGATGTTGGTTCAGCGATCAGCGTCACTGCCTCCTACACCGACGGAGCAGGAACAGCTGAAAGTAAGACGTCAAACGCAACATCAGCTGTTGCCAATGTCAATGATCTGCCAACAGGTTCAGTCACCATCAGCGGCACGCCAACACAAGGGCA